>NZ_AP019830.1 GCF_007990545.2 Leptotrichia wadei | reverse complement strand
AAATTTTACCAAAAGTAAAAAATTATTATTGACCTTTTAAAAAACTCAAAGTACAATATTATAAAGTTATTGTAGACACAATATCTTATTTCATATTTGTTAATTTTAACATTTCGACCGCGGTCGAAATATAAAATATAAATAGATTTTTAAAGGAGGTATTTTATGAAAGTTATAAGCATAGTAAATCCTAAAGGCGGGGCTGGAAAAACCGTTACAGCTGTTAATCTTGCTTATGCAATGAGCTTGAAAGGAAAAAAGATATTATTAATAGATACTGACCCAAGAAATGCTGTTTCAACTTATCTTAATTTAAAAAATGATAATACAATTTTTGACTTAATAAAAGAATGTTACGAAACAATGAAATTTGATAGGGCAAAATATATTACAAGCAAAAATAAAGTAGATGTTATAATTTCTGATGAAAAATTACTTCAACTTGAAATGCTTTTTGCGAGTTATTCTGACAATCAAGCTATCTTTAATATTTTTTCAAATATAACAGAACAACTGAAACAGGACTATGACTATATCATTATTGATACTGAAGGTTCAATAAATAACACGGTAAGGGGTATTTTAAATGCAACAGACTATATTGTAGCACCTTCAAAATGTAGCCTGATAGATACCAATGGTATTAATGATCTGATAAAAATATATTTTATTGGAAAAAGAAATAATCCTAAACTAGAATTAAAAAAAGTATTTTTTGTTCAAGTAGAAGAAAGAACAAGAGTTTTTGCAGATGCATTGAAAGAATACACAGATTTTTTTAATTCAAATGACTTGGGACTTAGTCCAAATATTTTATCCAAAAATTATATTAGAAAAGATTCAAATATAAATAATGCAATGTTAGAAAATCTTGATATTATAACTTATAAAAAGTCCTCGCCTTCGTCGACAGATTACAGAAATATTGCAAATGAACTAATCAAAGAATTAGAATAGTTTTTCCATTTCGACCGCGGTCGAAATGATACAATCTTTATAAAAAATTCAAAGGAGTATTACAATGGGAAGATTTGACTCATTAAAGAAAATAGACGAATTAACAATTGAAAACATAAAACAATATGAAAGTAATTTTGATTTTTCAGCTTATGAAATAACAGATGATAAATTTATTTCTGAAATAAGAAGTATTGAAAATAATTTGTATATGGCTTGGAATCTGATACAAAATAGAACAAAAGAAATGTGTAAATATTTATATGAAGCACAGGAAAAATTTAAAACACAAAAAGATGGCTCTTTTATGGCATGGTATAAAAGTATGGGCTTCTCTAAGGATCAGGTCTCAATTTCTATTATGAAATATAAACAATATTTAGAATATGGAGAAAATCCTATGGCCTTGAAAAGTTCAAAAAGAACTGTGAAATATATTAACCAAAACTCTGAAAATTTATCTGAAGAAAAAATAGAGGAAATTTTAAATAACCCAAAAGAAGCTCCAAATATAATAAAAGAATTAAAGGCAAAAGCTGAAATAGATTATACAAAAAGACTTGAAGAAATAAACAAGGAAATAAAAAAATTTCAAAGAAAAATTAGACAATTAAAAATCGAAAAAATGGAAATAAAATCACAGTTATAATAAATTTATATCACTCGTAAAAAGTTATTTTTATATCAAAAAAGGGGAATACGATGTATATACACTTTTTATAAATTTAAAATTTGCTAATATAAGCCATTTTAAGCAATTTTTTCTAATTATCCAACCTTTTACACTACAAACTTATTTCATAGTCAAATTTACCCTCATATGCCTCTATATGAATATATATTAATAATATTCTCATCTAAAATACTGTTTCTTTAAAAACGTTTTTTATTTGCTTTTTTTTTTAATTTGTGTTAGAATTATTTAATCTTTAATTAAAAAAAGGAGGTAAATTTTGGGATATAAGAAAATAATAATTTTTGGTACATTTTTGCTTGCAAATCTTGCCTTTCCAGCTCCAGTTAATGAAGCTAACAGAATTATTGATATTCAGCAAAGACAGATTGAGCAAGAAAGAACAAGGCAGCAGCAAGAGAAAATACAGAAGGAATTTGAGAATACAAAGTTTGACAGCCCTAAGCCTCAGGTTGATAAGAATATTGAAAGTAATAATCTGAATACTAATAAATTTTTAATTAAATCAGTCAATATAAAAGACAATGACAGGCTGCTATCTCAAAGGGAAAAAAATAAAATTATTGAAAAATATGTCTATCTTGAACTTAGTTCCGATGACATCAGAAACCTTCTTACAGATCTTACAAACAAGTTAATTTCTAAAGGATATACTACATCTGTTGTAAACTTCGATAGGAATAATGACCTGACTACTAGAACTTTAAACCTTGAAATTGTTGCAGGAAGAATCGAGGATATAAGGATTAATTCCGGCAATGGGCTTGATAAGTATAAGGAATTTTTTATGTTTTCAAAGAACAAGGGGAAAATCTTTAATATCAGGGACATTGACACGGCAACTGACAATTTTAACTCAATCAATGCCAACAATATGACTATGGAAGTTCTTCCTGGAAGAAAGGAAAACTATTCAAGAATTGAAGTAAAAAATAGATTAAAGAATAAATATACTGTCGGAATCTTAGCTAACAACTATGGGGACAGCAAGCAGAATGGAATATGGAGGAGAGGTATCAACCTTAATATTGACAGCCCTCTTGGAATTGGAGACAACTTCTATTTCACATATATGACTGTACCTAAAAAGGATCCAGACAGAAGCTGGAAGAAAACAATTGAAGAATTAAAGCCCGGAGAGATTTTGCCAATAGGACCAGTAGGATATGATCCTGCAAATGGGGATACATTGCCATATAAAAGGCGGCTTGATATGTTTAATTTTGGATATACAATGAAGTTCAGAACTTACACCTTAAAACTCAATTCAAGTAAAAGTATTCAGGAAAGCAGCTTTTATACAGCAAATACTGTATATGACATGTATTCGAGCAATCATATTTTATCAGCAGATCTCGAAAAAATATTGTTTAGAAATCAGAAAAGCAAGGTTAGTCTTGATTTGGGAATTAGAAGAAGACATAATCAGAGCTATCTTGAAAAGTCGGTATTGTCTGACAGAAAACTTACAGTCGGTACAGTGAGCCTTAATACTACTACTTCACTCTTTGGAGGAATTTTTGGAAGTTCTATTGGTTACGAAAGAGGATTAAAAATATTTAATGCTGAAAGGGATAACGGCAAAATAGATACAACTCCGAAAGCACAGTTTCATAAATACAATGTGAACCTTAGCTACTACAAGCCAGTAACAAACAAATTTATCTATAGGGCCAATGTTTATGGAAGCTATTCAAATGATGTGCTCTATGGAAGTGAAAGGCAGACTATAGGTGGTATTGGAAGTGTAGGAGGATATAATACAAGAGAATCCATTCAGGGAGATAAGGCTATAGAAATCAGCAATGAGCTGGCATATAATATTCCAGTTAAGAAATTTGCGGTTGTTTCTCCATATGTTAATTATGGATACGGGGCTGCAAAGTACAACAGGGATAAATCTAAATACAGGACTGGATATGTAACTGGAATGACAGCTGGAATCAGGTTTGATACAAAAATGTTTGATTTTGACTTTGGATATGCAAAACCTATGGCACATTCAGAGTATTTAAGCCCTAAGAAGCAGGAAATGTATTTTAGTGGCTCTTTGAAAGTAAATTTTTAGATAATAACTCAAAATAGAAATAATAAAAAATTTCAAATTGTAATCAGTAAAAATATCGAAAGGAGATGAACAATGAGAGGAAAAAGTAAGATATTACGCAAATTAACTGCGGCACTGCTGCTAAACGTGTTCAGCTTTAATATTCTTGCCGACGGACTTCAGGTTGACCCTAATTCAAGGTACAACACAAGCCTTGACAGATCCCAGAATGGCGTTCCTGTCGTTAATATTTCCACTCCGAATGGCCGTGGTGTAAGTATTAACGAGTTTTTAGAGTACAATGTGGGACGTGAGGGGCAGGTTCTTAACAATGCCGACAACATCGGAAGAAGCCATCTTGCCGGTATTATTAACGCAAATCCTAATCTTGGGCCGAATCAGGCCGCAAATCTAATTTTATTGCAGGTTAATGGGGCAAACCGATCGCAGATTGAGGGATATATCGAGGCTCTCAGCAGGCAGAAAGTAAACGTGATCTTAAGCAATGAAAATGGAATATATTTAAACGGCGCAGGGACAATCAACATAAAGAACTTTATCCCTACAACTGGAAAAGTTAAGTTGAAGGACGGGGATGTAATCGGCATTGATGTCGAAAAGGGAAGAGTTGTTATTGGGGCTAATGGCTTTGATGCGACTAATACCGATTATGTAAACGTTATTGCAAAAGCTATGGAGCTGCAGGGAAATCTTGTTGGAAACAAGGTTGATGTAACTCTGGGGGAAAATACTGTTGACTCTAGCGGAACTGTAACTTCAAAAAACGGAATAAATTCAGTTGCAATTGATGCAAGCAACCTTGGATCGATGTATGCCGGGCAGATAAAGATAGTAAGTACGGACAAGGGGGCAGGGGTAAACTCCAATGGACTTATCTACTCAAGGGACACAAAGCTTGAGATTACAGCTGACGGGAAAATCAATGTCGCAAAGATTAAAGGAAACGGCATTGAAATAAACGGGACTGAGTATGCCCAAAGTGAGCTTGCAAGTTCTGACAAGGGGATTAATATTAATGCGGCTAAAATAAAGCTGGATGGGGAGACTCAGGCAAATGAGGACATCAATCTTAATGGAAACGTTGAGAACAAGTCCAACATATACACAGGCGGAAACCTGAATACGCTTGATATGATAAATTCTGGGAATATTAATGCTTCAGGGAACATAACGGCAAAAGATTTTAGAAACTCTCTTGCAACAGTTCTTTCCGGAGGAAACTTTAATGTAAAAAACTTGGATAATTCCGGAAATATACAGGTTTCAGGAATTACTGATATTAATGGAAAATTTGACAATACAGGAGCATTGACTTCCGTTAAGCGAATCTCAGTTTTAGGAAATGTAGCCAGCACTGGAAATATTTTGACAAATGAAGATTTAACGGCTAGAAATACAGTAACGTCAGGAACAGTTGCAGCTAAGAACCTAAAAGTTGATAACTTGACTAATGACGGTAAAATCAGTGCAAATGGTAATTTACTGGCAAAGGATATTAAAAATACTGGAGAAATCTTAACTAACGGTAATTTAACGGCTAAAAATGTTTCAAGTATGGGGGATATTACTGTTGTTGGTAAAGTTTCAGCTGACAGCTTAAAATCATCAGGGAGTTTAAGAACTAATGAAGATCTTTCGATTAACGGAAAGTTTGACAACGACGGAACAGTTGAAACCTCAAAGAATGTAGCTGTTTCAGGGGACATTAATAATACTGGGAAAATATTGGTCAGTGGTAATTTAAGTGGTAAAAATACTGTTTCATCTGGAGTCATTGCTTCTAAGAATGTTGTTGTGGACAATTTGAAGAATGATGGAAAAATTACTGCAGGAGAAAATATTACAGCTAAGAAGGTAACAAATACTGGAGACATTGCTGCGGCTGGAACAGTTTCAAGTGACGATATGGCAACTTCAGGAACTGTAAAGGCAAATAAGACAGTTACAGTTTCAGGAAAGCTTGAGAATGACGGGACAGTGGAAACTGCTGAAGATGTGAAGGTGTCTGGAAGTATAAGAAATACTGGAAGAATTGCTTCAAACGGAGATTTGACAGGTAAGGACACTATTAATTCAGGTACAATTTCTTCAAAAAACGTAACAGCTGGAAATCTTCAGAATGATGGTAAAATCATTGCAAATGGGGACTTAAAGGCAAAAAATGTTAAGAATACTAAGGATATTACAGCTGTTGGGACAGTTTCATCTGATGACCTGGTAACGTCAGGGAATGTAAGGGCAAACAGAAAAATCACAGTTTCAGGAAAACTGGAGAACAGCGGGGCCGTTGAAACTTCCAAGAACATATCAGTTGCAGGAAACATTAAGAATGATGGAAGAATTGCGGCAAATGATGACCTTGCAGGGAAGAATACTGAAAACAATGGAAATATCTATGTCAAGAATCTGGAAGTTAATAACTTAAAGAATACTGGAAAAGTTGAAGGCGTAAACCTTAAGACGGATGATATTGCAAACAGCGGAGACATTACAGCAATCGGTAAAGTTTCAGGCGAAAACATTGACAATTCAGGAAAACTGCTTGCCAATGATACAATTAGTGCCAAGAATATAAAAAATGCCACTAGTTCCAGCAAAATTGCGGCTGGAAAAGGCATAACTGGGGAAAGAATTGATAACTCTGGAACATTTGCGACAAATGGAGATATTAAGGGCACAAACTCGCTTGTGAACAGCGGAACGGTTGACGGTAAGGGAATTGATATTTTAGGAGCTGACTTTGTAAATTCAGGAAAGATAAATGCTGACAATATTAAAGCTAACGTAACTAATACAAGAAATGACGGATTTATCTATTCAGGAAAAGATATTGATTTGACTACAAATACCTTAATTAATACTAAGGAAATTACTGCAGTCAATAATGTAAACGCCGCAAATGCGAATGTTACAAATAGCGGAAAGATTGCCTCAAATAATAGAGTTCTGCTTGACGGTTCAGCAATTGCAAACACTGGGGAAATTTTATCAGGCGAAATACTGATGAGAAATGCTCAAAGATTTGATAATACTGGAACAATCAAGGGGAACAATGTTGAGCTTGGCATTAACCAGGATATTAACCTTACTGGGAATCTTCACGGACAGCATAGGCTTAAGATTTCAGCAAACAACATTACAAACAATGGGAACACTACTGGAACTGGATTAATTGAGATTAACTCAAATGACTTTACGAACAACAGGGAGCTTGCTTCCGATACGGTTATCGTAAATGGCCGTGGGGAAGTAGTCAACAACAGCATGATTACTGGAAATAACGGAAAAGTTTCAGGAAGAAACATTACGAATAATGATTTAATTGCATTTGACAATTATCTTGAAATGAACGTACAGGGCAAGGTTCAGAATAATAAAGGCAAAGCCATCTATGGAGGGCAGGCTCTTGCCATCAAGGCAAATGAGATAATGAATGATGAGGCCGAAATACTTGGCGGAAACATGGATCTTAATGCCGCAAAGATTACAAACAATGTGGGTACAATCCAGTCGACAGGAAATATTACAATTACTTCCAGCGATTTTCAAAACATTGGTAGGGTTTCTAATTTAGGAAGTTATGAGAAGTATTATGAAACTTGGGATGGCAGAAGATTATCCGAAGCTGAAGTTCTGAATGGATGGATAGTCAATGAGCCTGACTTTCAACATAGAAGCAGGGACAGGGGCAGCGTAAAAAGGCATCAGAGAAGCTGGCTTGAAAGCATGATTGCAAAACATTCTGGAAATTCTCTGCTGTTTTCTCAGTATGCTGATCTTGCCAGAGCAAAATTGGGACAGAGAAGAAAGCTTACTAGAACAAATACTCCGGAAGTACCTGGAAATACTTTGACAGGAAAAATAGATAGCAGGGCAACAACTGAATATGGTAAGGTTTTAGCAAGTGGAAATATTACAATAAATTCAGGTAATTTTAAAAACAGGGACAGCATAATTTCAGGCGGAGGCCTAGTCAATATTAATGCAACAAATTTTGAAAATTCTGTAACGTTAGGGAATGCAGTCCAGTTAAAGAATGGACAGGAAAAACTGTATTTAACATATAGACACGGGAGCAGAAGGAGCTCCGCAAACGGAACTTACAGCAGATACTTAGAGAATGGCGGCATCGGATATGAAAGCGGACAGCCTTCCATCATTGAAGGGGCAGTAGTAAATGTAAATGCTCCAAATATCATAAAAAATCCAATAGAAGCTGGAAATGGTAAAGTATTAAATAATGGCGGAGCGACTGGCAGAGCCTTGATTTCTTCAACTTCAGTTGGAATGAATAAAGGGACAAGTTCTGCCAACGGGCAGGTTCAGGCTGCAGGAAATACCTTGCTGTCTAAAGTAAACAGCAGCTTTAACGGAAATTCACAGGTTAATGGAAGCACAAACTTAAATAATCCTGTAAACAATGGATTTGACAGGGCAATTCAGATTGCAGGAAACAATTCAGGGATTAAGGATATTAAAAATACCGGAAGAATAGACGTAAATCCAATACTTTCAAGCGCAATGTTTACAACAAATATGAATCCAAGTTCTAAATATTTGCTGGAAACTAGAAGCAGATACATAAGTCTTGGGCAATATTTTGGAAGCGACTACTTCACTTCAAGAGTTGGCTATTCCGAAATATGGGATAGAACCAGACGGCTTGGAGATGCATATTATGAAAACCAGTTATTAACTAGATCATTAGCTGAAAAGTTGGGAACATCATTCATAAATGGAAAATCTAATCAGGAGCTAATTCAGTCAATGATGGACAATGCCGCAACTGAAGGTACAAGGCTTGGACTTACAGTAGGGCAAGAACTGACTCAAGATCAGATAAATAACTTGAACGAGGATATTGTCTGGTATGTAACCAAAAATGTAAATGGAGTTGAAGTCCTTGCTCCACAAGTTTATCTAAGCAGCAAGACTAGGGAAAGCATAAGCGATGATACTAGAAACAGGGTTGGCGGAATAAACGGAACTTATGTCAAGACCAAGGATTTTGTAAATGATGGTACAAAATGGGGTAATGGCGGAGTTACCTATGTTGAAGCGAATACTGTAAGAAATGAGACGACTAACAACCTGCTTTCAGAAATTTCAGGAGACAAGACATATATAAGTTCTGTTGGAAATATTGAAAATATCGGCGGACGGATTAACGGTGAAGAGGCGGTTGCCCTGATTTCTGAAAAGGGGAATGTGATTAACAATACCACAAAAAGAACAACTGGATTTAACTATGGGGAGTACGATAAATCTCAGCGTGAGGAAATAGCCTCAATTGGTGGAATCACTTCAAAAGGTACAACTTTCATCAAGGCTGACAGCTATAACTCTGTAGGCGGAATGCTAAAGACTGATCATCTGGCACTTGATGTAAACAGCTTCAATACAAGCGCATTATCATTATCAGGGCAGAGCACGCTTGGAATAAGTGGAAGCAACTATTCAAAATATGCAGAAACAACACATTTTGGCGGTGGAGCAGTTGCAAATTCAGCAGAAGGAAGAATTGGAAACCTTAATCTAAGAGGCTCATCATTCATAGCTGAAGACACGACAGGGCTTGCAGTTGGAAATGTAAGGGCTGAATCAGTAATCAACACCTATGATATTGAATCAAGACAAAGTAATAAAAGCACTTTTGCATCAAATAGCAATTACATAAAATCTCATCAGGAAGAAAACGTTGCAAGTAATTTACAGCTTGGAAAGAATGCTGTAATTACAGGAAATGTTGAAGGGATAGGAAGCAACATCGTTCTTGGAGAAAACACCTTTGTAGGCGGAAAAGTTACAACGGACTCAAGAGAACTGCACAACAGCTACTACGAAAAGAACAAGAGCAAAGGATTTACTGGTGGAGTAAGCCACGGCACAATTTCAGCAGGATATGGAAAATCACAAAGTACATATGATGAAAAGAGTACAATAAATGCAAAATCAAACTTTCAAGTTGGAGATGGCTCAGTATTAAACAGGGGTGCAGAAATTACAGCCACAAACTTTGAATATGGAAATATCCAAATCAATAATGGCGATGTAAAATATGGTGCAAGAATTGACACAAGGGATGTGCATACTTCAAGTAAGAGCAGCGGATTTACAATATCGGCAGGAATAAACAGCCCAATTAAGGATAGAATTAAACAGGCTGCAGGTGCTGTAAGCCAAGTCAAGAATGGAGATGCGGCAGGCGGAGCTATGGAAGCAGTAAACGCCGTAACTGGGACAATTAAAGGATTAGCAGACAATCAGGGGACAAGACAGACAAACTATGTGAACGGAAGCGTAGGAGCAAAAGGTGCAAGAGACGCACAGGCAAACAGCAACTTCTACGCCAATATCGGAGTAAATGCAGGATTTACACGTTCACAAAGCAGTTCAAGCTCCCATACTGAAGGTGCGGCTGTAACTACATTGAAGCCAATGAATGAAAATTCAAGCATTACCTACAATAATGTAAACAACATAACGTATCAGGGAACACAGGCTCAGGGCGGAACATTCATCTACAACAACGTGGCAAACATTCAGAAGGAAGCCGTGGAACTTCATAACAGCTACAGCTCAAGCAGTTCAAGCAGAGGAATAAATGCAGGAGCTACAATTGGCTATGGACATAAGATACAGACTACTGGAAATGGCGGAAGCATTTCAACAAGCAGAAGCAACCAGAATACAGTTGAAACTGTCTATGCAAACGGAAACTTCAAGAATGTAAATGAAGTTCATAACAACACAGGCTCAATGGTATTAAATGGCTTTAATCAGGAAGGTGGAAAACTAACTGGAAATATTGGAAAAGTTGAAGTTGTTTCAAGACAGAATACAAGCACCACAACTGGAAGTTCAAGCGGAATGAGCCTTGGAATAAGTGCAAATGGAGTGCCAAGCTCTGTAAACATAAACGGAAGCAGAACAAATGGAGATAGAGCATTCGTAGACAACCAAAGCACATTCATTGTCGGAAATGGAAGTAGTCTTCACGTCGGAACGCTTGAAAATACAGGAGCTGTAGTTGGAAAGGAAGGAAACTCAACTTTCAAGATTGACAGCTATGTTGGAAAAGATATTCAGAATCACGACACAATGAAGACAACAGGCGGATCACTTGGAATTTCAACAGGAAAACCGAGAATTACAAACGTTGGATTTAATCAGGACAGCAGGGACAAGCAAGGAATCACAAGAAATACAGTAGTCGGAGATGTTGAGATTGCAGGAGCTGAGGGAAGCCAAATAAACAGGGACTTAGGAAAAGCCAATGAAGTAACGAGGGACACTCATAGCAGTACCAATATCAATGTAGAGAGCCAGACTATTGAATATCTTACTAATCCAGCTAAACTGAAAGAGGATATTGGGAAAGCCAAGGATGAAATTGAAGCGGTTGGTGCTGTGGCAAAAGCGGCTTTCAATACAATCGGCTCTAAAGAAAAAAATGGCTTCCTTGACTTCCTAAGAACTGAAAGGGTTCAGGAAACTGTAAGAAATCTAGGCTATATTGACACTAAAGGAAAGACAAAAGAGCAGATAGCACAGGAAATGCAGGATAAATATGGAGAAATTTTCGCAAAGAACGGCAAGAAATTAGAAATTAACTTCTATGTCAACTCAGAAGTATCGCAAGATGATCCTAATGCCAAAAATAAAATGAATGCAGCAGGATTTGTAGCTGAAGATGGCTCAATATGGCTAAATGCGGACAATATTTCATCAGTAAGCAACTTTAACTTAAATTCGGTATTCGGACACGAACTAACACATAACGTAACTGGTAAAGATACAGAACTACTAGCCAACTTTGGAGAAGCAAGAGCTTCAGGATTTATAGAGAAGGCAATGGATAAGGGTTATCTTGCTAGAACTGGTGGAGGATTGAACTGGAACAGTGAAACATTGACTAGGGAACAAAAAGATAGGCTGGCTAGTTATCAGGATATTGAAGAGAAGTTAAAAATATCGAATTATCTTAGAATATATAGAAGTGCAAAACAAAATGAAGTTGTTCACTCTGCCGAAGATAATTTTATAGAAGTAGGAAAAGATATGAACTTAATTTCTAAATTAGAAAAAGAAATACAAGATAAGTTAGGGATTAAAAGTTATAACTTGCCAAATTCTATAAAAAGTTTGGATTTAGAAGGTAAAGAACTTTTAGCTAAAAGTGTTACAGGAGATTTACAAAGTGAATTACAGAATAAACTAACTGATTATAAAAATGCTAGCGGAGATAACAAGAAAAAGATAGGAGAAGAAATAATTCAGAAATATGGTATTTCTAATTCTGATTTGGCAACAGCAGAAAAAAATATACCCGAAATAATCAGAGGGACAATTTTAAAAAGTTCAAATGCAGAAAATAATTTAAAAGAAATTTTAAATAATAAAAATTTGAATGATGATGAAAAAGTTAAAGAAATAGGCAGAAAATTTGGTATTAGTGTAACAATTGAGGATTTAAAAAATAATTCTCAAATTTCGCAGGATATAATAAAAAATGCTTCATTAGAAAGAATAGTGGCTCAAGATACTGATAAAATTGCTAATAAGATGAGATGGGAATCTCAATTTTTTAAAGATTTTTATGCAAATACTCAAAAATTAACAAATAGACCACTTGTAATAGATGAAGACGATTTTGTATGGTATGCTGGAAATGATGGTAAATTATCATCTTCACAAATAGTTTGGGAAAAAGGAAAAGTTAAAAGTCCTTCAGCTAAACATTCAATAACTGGAAAGGTAGCTTTTATTAATGAGAATTATATGTACAAAGGAGAAGATAAAGCAGAAATTTTAAATTCCTGGAATGGAGAACCTGAAATTAAAAATTCAAATGAAACATTTGATACAAAAGTTTGGGATGGAAAAAACTATACAAGTGAAAATAATTTAATAGAAAGAGTTATAAAGGATCAAAATACAATTTTTGTCAGAAATACTCCGGGGAATGCCTATGTGAATTCAGTATCACCTAAGGATGCTGTGATAGACAATGGAATAGAAGGAAAAGGTTCAGATTCAATACTAGGCATAGACTATCATATAGACAAATATAAAAACATTTCTTATAAAGTGTATGATGGAATTGATAAAAAGACAGGATTAATTAAAGTAAGAGATCAAGACGAAACATTTATACCCTATGTAGCTTATTCACACGAATTGAATCATGGTTCCCATAATCAAGAGGGCATAAACGAAGTATTAACACCTCATTATCAAATATATAGAGATGGAAATGGAATTCATTTTAGTGGGGAAAGAAAATTTGAAGTACCTGTATTAGCAGATTCATTAGATGATTTCTATAATAAAATTATAAATAATTTGAAAAATAAAAATTTTACAGCTTATAATAAAGAGGGTAAGATAGATACTGTACATTCAGAAATATTAAAAAAATTAGAAGATAAAAATTCAGATTATTACAAATTTTTTAGAATTGAACTTGAAGAAAAAATGAATAAAGCAAAAAAAAATTCACAAACTACTGTGAATTTGAATATTCCGTTTTTTGATTATCCAACTAATAAAGAAGAGATTAACACAACGGGAATAAAAGGTAGTAAATATGAAAAATCATCCACTCCAAACTCTACTGAAGTTAAAACTATGATAAATCATGGTAAAGAGAATTTAAAAAGAGGTGTATACTAATGAACTATTTAAAAAAAATAATTATTTTTTTTCTGATTGGTATCAGTGTAAATTGTAAAGAAATAGCTAGAATAAATAATAATATAAGAGATGATAAAAATTGGTTAAATATGGAAATAGAGAAAGATGAAAAAATAAAAATATTAAAAACGAAACAAAAATTGTCTTTATGTCTTAAAGAATATAATTTATCAAATTTTTTGGTTTCAAATTGCTCCCTTTTGATAGATAAAGATAAAATAAAAGAATTTACTATAAAAGAAGATGAATTAAAAAATTATAGTGATGAAATTAAAAATTTAGTAAAACAATTAGATAAAAAAATGTATTTATCAAAGGGTATATCAGTTATTCCAAGAATTACAACTACTGATCTTCCTGAAACAACATTTTTTAATAAAAAGATAATTGATTCAGAAGTAATAATATATTTATCAAAAGATTTTAATTATTATTTAGATTTGCATGAATATGAAAAAATGAAAAAAAAGATGGAAAAAATAGATGATTTTCAAGATAAATTAAAAAAAATAGAAAAAGTAGCAGAATACATTTATTCTAAGAAAGAAGAGTATGAATCTATAGTTAATTTCAATTCTAATTTTAGGATTTATTCAGATTTGCATAAATATTTAAATTTTTCTAATGAAGTATATTTTGAAGATTGGTTTCTAGATACTTATTACTATTCTTTGAACGAGGATTTAATAAAATTGTATAATTTACTTGAAAATAATAAAAAATAGAAAAAGTTAATACAGAAAAATTTTAAATTAGAAATTGAAAGTGAGAGTTGAATTATAAAATTTCAAATAATCGTTGTTGTAAAAGACAGCGATTATTTTTTCTCTCATTTTCATACATTCTAAATAATTAATACAAAAAACTTTAATTATACTAAATTCACCCATATACTCCCTACAAGCTAAAATTTTCATTTAAGGCATAGTTTTATACCAAAAATTGATTTTTTGAGCTGTATGGATGTTATATGGGCTTTTTAGATGATATTTTTGAATAGGTTAGATAGCATATTTCCTAAACCAGTTTTCAAAATTTTTGAAACTGTCAAAAGTAAAGTCCTGAACATAGCTATCATCTACATTTCTGATTTTTACGTTTAATTTATCATTTTTTTGATTGAATGCCAGAATTTCAAGATAATTGTACTGCTCATAAAAACTGTCGTACATTTTAACTTTTCTGTACAAATAAAAATCGGATACTTTATTTATCCTATTTTTTTCTTCCTTCTGTATTTTTTCTTTTATTTTATGCTCCCTAACTTTTTCTATGTCAAATCCTGCCTGTTTAATCTCTTCAAGGTTTTCCTGTTCAACAACTCTCCTATTTTCTTTTTTAAAATGAAATTCAAATCCACTGACACTGCTTCTCCCACGCCCTGTTTTTTTTGAATATTTTTTTATTATTTTCAAGTTGTATTTTTCTCCAAGTTCGCTTAAAATAGGCTGAAAAACCCTTTTATCAATATCTGATATTTTATAGCTTTCAGAAATTCCTAATAGTCTATTAAAATCATCTATGGAAATTTTCCAGACTCCAGTATGCCTGAATTGCTTCATTCTACGATAAAATTCTTTTGTATAAGTAGACTTGAATTTTACAAATTCCTCCAGTTCAAAGCGTGTAAAGTTTGAAGTCAATTCATTTAACAAAAATAGAAATTCATCATTAACGGAAACTTCCAAAGTCTGAAGATCCGTATCAATTACAAAAGACTTGAATAAGGCAAACTGGATTATTTTATTCTGATTGTAGAATGTAAAATTTATTTTTAATAATTTCTTGTTGACGTTCATTACATTTTTTATAAACTCTTTTGTTGTTTCATTTTTATTCAGCTTGATATATTTTTTCAAGTCAAAGAAATCAAAAGTAACTTTTTCCCCCTCTTTTTCCTTTAATTTGGAAGCAATGGTAATTAATAAATTCAGTTCCTGACTTGTAAACCCTTTCAAAGCAACATTATTAAACTGATTGTTAAACTTAACAATTTCATTTGCCATAATTGTCCTCCCATTTTTATTTATTTTCTATAGTTATTTTACCATATTAAAACGGGCATTTCAATAATTTTGACCTTCTTATTTTCCCAAAACGTCCTTTTTAATTTCCCTTTTTGACCTTTTAAATTCCCAAAATGTCCTTTTTATTCTCCCTTTTTGCCCCTTTTATTTTCCCAAAATGACCTTTTTAATCACAAAAAACAATTTTTTCAATAATAGGCAATCCCAATGTTTATCATAGTTAGGAGCATATCAATTTTTTTCAAAAAATGCTCTAAAAGTATATGTATAATTAAAAGATATATATAAAAAGGGTATAAATAAAAGGGAATAAAATTCTTAATTTTTTAAATTTAAATAAAATTTGTTTAGTTAAATAAGAATTAAAACACTATAGTTTTTCTCAAAAAAATACTTTATTTAATTTATTGTTTTAGTACTTTTTATTTATAAATTTTATATTATTTTGGTACTTTTAATAATACTTAACGTTATTATTCATATGGGTTATGAAATATCTGAAAGATACAATAAAAGAAACTAAAAAATTATTTTAAACAAAAAATTTTAAAAATTGTAATTAATTTAAAAAAATATTATTAAAAATATTGATAAAATAATTTTAAATGATATAATAATTATATCAAATGAAAGGAATTGATGTTATATGGAAAAAGTTGTTGTTAATTTTAGAATAGATAAAGATACAAAAAAAGAAATGGAAGAAATTTGTAAAGACATAGGAATTTCAATAGGGACAGCATTTAATATCTTTGCAAAAAAATTTACTCGTGAAAGAAAAATGCCGTTTGAACTAGATGCAGCCCCTTTCTATAGTCAAAAAAACATTGAAAGATTAAAAAAATCTATTGAGCAGATGGAAAAAACTGGTGGAACTGTTCATGAGATTGATTATGATTAAATCATGGACTGATGAAACATGGTTAATTTTAATATAGGGGGAGATGTAAAATTAGAAAATGCAATAAAAATCAATTAAATTTAAGTAAAATTACTGATTCAAAAAAAGTTCCTAATAACATAACTAAACTTTTAAATCTATTACCAAATCCATTTAATTGGTGGAGGGCTATCACAAAATGAATAATAATTCATTTACAAAAATTTTTATATCTATTTGGCTTTTTAGTTTTTTATTTATTTTGATTACGTTAATAAGTTTAGGCGCTTTTAAAGAAGATATTGATGTTAAAAATATTAAAGATAAAATTTTAGAATATATTGATGAAAAAGATACGGAAATATATTTAGAAAATCAAAAAATAGAAGGTAAGGAAAAGGAGATAATAAATGAAATTTTTACAGGAAAAAATTACGATGTTTCTCCGTTTCAAGAGCAAGTATCTAGCGATCTTAAGGATATGAAAGGAATTGAAATAAAATTAAAGAGAAAAAATACAGAAATAAGTTTTGAAATATTTAACAATTTTGATTGTGTTGATAGTAAAGATTCAAAAGGAAATATTTGTGATATGGATGATATACTAAAAATTAGTTATAATGGTCAAATTAAAAAAATAAAACTTTATGTTGCAGATGAAGCGAATGAAATTTTAAAAAAATATTGGAGTGTATCCCAAATTTTGAACAAATAATTTAAAAATTAATTTTCTTTAATATTAAGTTTTCAATACAATTAGATCGACGTTCTGGAAACGCAGCTTATGCACGACAATTAGTTAAAGCTCAAAAATATATAGAAATATATAATGAAATGGATAGGCAACAGAAAAAAAATACCCAACCAAAACGTCAGATTGGACATAAAGGAAGAGGAAAGTATAATAAGCAGCAAGAAAAAGGGAAACAAATTACAGCAGAGGCTCAGAAAAAAATACAAAAAGTCGATGCTGAAGATAATATGGCTAGGAAGCTTGGAATACTGGAAGCAGAGAATGATTTATTAAGAAATGCGGATCCTAAAACAGCATTAAATTACTATGCTCATAATGGTAGACGAAATTTGATGATTAGTAAATTGAACCCAGATGAAAAAAAATTAGGAAAAGCATTAGCTCAAAGTACTTATGTGCGGGATAATTATAGTTATGTTTATTATGGCGGAGAAAGAACAGGAAAAATTTATAGAGATTCAGATATTTTTAAAACTACGGAAATTTCAAGAATGTAAATGAAGTTCACAACAACACAGGCTCAATGGTATTAAACGGTTTTAACCAGGAAGGCGGAAAAGTAACTGGAAACATTGGAAAAGTGGAAGTTATTTCAAGACAGAACACAAGCACGACAACTGGAAGCTCAAGTGGAATAAGCCTTGGAATAAGTGCCAACGGAGTGCCAAGCTCTGTAAACATAAACGGAAGCAGAACAAATGGAGATAGAGCATTCGTAGACAATCAAAGTACATTCGTTGTTGGAGAAGGAAGTAACCTTCATGTTGGAACAGTTGAAAATACAGGAGCTGTAATAGGCAAGGAAGGAAACTCTACATTCAAGATTGACACTTATGCTGGAAAAGATATCCAAAATTATGATACAATGACAACAACAGGAGGTTCAATAGGAGCTTCACTTGGAGGGAAACCAGGAATTACCAATGTTGGATTTAATCAGGATAGCAGAGACAAGCAAGGTATTACAAGAAATACAGTAGTTGGAGATGTTGAAATCACAAAAACTGAAGGAAGTCCAATAAACAGGGACTTAGAAAAAGCCAATGAAGTAACGAAGGACACTCATAGAAGCACAAATATTAATGTTGAGAGCCAGACAATTGAATATGCTACTAATCCTGGTAAACTGAAAGAGGATATTGGGAAAGCTAAAAAAGAAATCTCAGATGTAACAACAGCAATAAAGGAATCAATAAATGACAGAGGAGATGATAACAGGAACTTCTTTGGACAGCTTAGGGAGGTAAGGCTTAATGAAACTGTGAACAACATAGCAGGTAAAAGACTTAATGAAGCTGACAAGTCAGAAGATGTTGTTTCAGCTTGGAAAGATGCCTACAAGGATTTAGGATACAATCTTGATGTAAAATATACAACTGGCGAAGATACTCCTGAAATGAAAAACAAGGCAGGAACAGCATATGTTTCAAAAGATGGAGTACATACAATAATAATCAACATAAATGCAAAAGAGAACTCAACAAAGGCAGGATTAATCGGAACACTTGCAGAAGAGGCAAGCCATATTGTAAATGGAGTGGCAGGAAGACAGATAGCAACTGGAACAGATGAAAAAGGACTGGAAAGCACAGGAAAGGCTGCAAATGCCTACTTCAAGGAAGAGTACAAGGGAAGCAATCAAAATATGACTTATACATCTGATGGGAAGATTGATACTAGTAAACTTGGGACTAATGTTGGAGATAGTGTTGTTCTAAAAGAAAAGAAAAATAATGATGGAACTAGGAAAATAGACGGAGATCTTGAAAAATTATCAAATTATTTAGGAGAACAATTAGTTTATAAAGAACTTTCTTCTGATGCGCAAAAAGAATTAGCAAAAGATATATCAGCGGATACTTTTGATACATATGGAATTAAATTGGATGAAAACGGAGATACAATTTTATATTTAAAAAAGAAAGGAAAACTACCTAAACCTAAAACGGATCTAGATAAGGAAAAAATAGCGAAAACATTAGCAATGAGAGAACTTATAGAAAAAGAATATAAAGTTTATGTTCAATCTATAGGAGATAGTGAAAAATTAAAAAATATGGGAGGAGCATATATAAATATTCCTGACGAAAATAATGAAGATAGAAATAAGAATGGTATTATTTTTCTTCATCCACAACCTGAATATGAATATTTTAATAAAAATAGATATTTTGAAAAAGAACAAACTATAAAAACAACAGATGAAGAAGGTAATATAGTAGATAAAAAAGTAAAGTATGTTTATTTCGAAGATCAAGTTAAAATAGAAAAAGATAAAAATACTGGAAAAATTATATATAAATTTTTTGGAGTTCCTGTATCTGAAGCTAACTCAATTTATATGGAAAATGTAGGAAGAAAGAATCAAGATAAGCGAAGATTATATATGCCTGATGATTCTCAATTTATAATAGAGGTTCAAAGTGATAAAGAAAAAGAAAATCTTTTTAAAGGAGTGAAGTAAATGAATAAAATAATAATCTTATACTTATTGCTCTTTTCTTATACGTTGTCTAAAGGAAAAGAATTATTAGATGTGGAAATAATAAACTTGCGAAATCAAAGATACGCCTTAACTTCAAAAATTAAGAGTTCAGATTATAAATTACCTTTTACAAAAATTATTTATAATTCAAATGGAATAATTAATATAAAAAAATTTACAAAAGAAAAGAATGGAAGTTTTAAAAGCTATATAGAAAATAAAAACTATGATTCAACTGAATTAAAAGAAATTTTAAAAAATGTTTTTGATAAAAATTTTTCTAATAAAAAATTATTTGTAAGTTGTACAATTTGTAACATATTACAAAATGATATAGAATTAACTACAGAAGCTATGGTTCAGCCTCCTAAAAATATAGTTAAACTTTATAAAAAAATTCTGGAAGAAGAAAGGGAAGAATTGTTTTTAAATAATGTATCAGTTAGTGCCGTAGGAAGATTATACAAAGTAGAATATGAAAATACTGCAATAATATTATATGAAGATGAAAATTTCTATAAAGATGAAACTATAAAAAATCTTATTATTTTTATCAATACTTCCTTGAATTATACGCCTCAAAGAGAATATATGAAAAATTATATAAAAAATATTTCCAAATAAAAGAATGTATTGAATGTTTTTTTGAGACTTTAGAAAGAAGTAGCAATCTAATTTGAAATTTTTCAAAGTTGCTACTTCTTTTTTTATTTATACCTTTTATATATTTACTTTTTATGTTATACCTTTTTACCTCCTCGCAAACACTTATAATTAATGTATTTAAGCATATTAAAAAAGTAGTTTTTCAGTAAATAAAAAGTAGAAATTCAGTAGATTAAAACGGAGATTTTCAGTAAATAAAAGGTAGTTTTTCAGTATTTTTAAAAGTAGGTGTTTTTTGATATCTACTTTTAAATATGGTATGATTAGCTAGGGAGATGATTTTATGAATAATAATAGTTAAATATCATAATAATCTTAATAGTATCGGATTAAGAAATTTTAATTCAAATGAACTTAATATTTTGATGGCAATTTGTAGCAGAATGAAAGAAAAAGAGGAAGAAGTAATAACTTTTCATTTTGACAAATTAAAAAAACTTATTAACTATTCTGATAATACACCTGCAACTTTTGTAAAAGATCTTGAAAGTACGTATGATAAGTTAATCAGTATTAAATTAAAAGTTGGAGATGAAAGACGTTTTATAAAATTTGTGTTATTTACTCGATATTCAGTAGATATAGAAGAAAAAATAGTTGAAATAGCCGTTAATAAGGAATTTGCTTGGGTTCTAAATGCACTAAATGTCAGTTTTACTGCATTTGAATTAAAAGAATTTTTAAGTTTAAAATCAAGCTATGCAAAAGAATTTTATCGAAGAATGAAGCAATTTAAATCTACTGGAATTTGGAGGGTTAGTATTGAAGAATTTAGAAAAATGCTTGATATTTCTGAAAAATATAAAATAGGAGAAATTGATAAATGGGTTTTAAAACCGATACAAAAAGAACTTGGAGATAGATTTAACTTAAAAATAAAAAAATTATATAACAAAAAATCAAGAGGACGTCCAAGTGTTTCAGGATTTATTTTTACATTTCTAAGAGAAGATTTAGAACAAAGGAAAGAAAGAAGTATTGAAAATAAAAAAATAGATAAAGACAGTTTTATTAGTTATTTTTTACATAGAAAAGTTAGAATGTACGATAGAATGACAAAAATGTTTAATATTTTAGCAATAGAATCTATGCGAATAAAGGAAGATGAAACGGTACTAATAAGAGTTCAGAATATGGATGATATGTATAAGCAAGTTTTTGAATTTGAAAGTATAAGACATTTTGAAAATTGGTTTAGCAAGTATGGAATTTAAAAACAGGATGATAAAACTACCATCCTGTACCATATATTATATTTTGAGTTTACACAAAATTCTGTACACTCTCATATTTTTAGAAAAATTGAAATTATTTTTTGCTGTTTTGTAAAAAAATTAATTTAAAAAATATCAAATTTAAAGTTCAATAATACATAAAAATTCATCTTTAAAAACTGTCTTTATGAAAATTTTATTGCACAAAATTTGTAGAAATTTATACAAAATATACTCTTTAAATTTGAGAATTGTAACTTTATTTTCACGAATGAAATGAGTTTTTGAGTGCAGACGAAAGCCATTTTTTCAAAATTTATGTGCTGAAAAAATCACGATAAGTTTCTAAAATTTTTTAATTTTCGAGAAACTTGTAAGCGTGCTTTCCAAAATTTTAATTTTCGGAAAGTTTATTGGGAAAAATTTTTATGAAAAAAGGCTTGATTTTTTGAAAAAAATGGGATAATATTTGATTAGCGTAGAAAATGAGAGTCCAGTTTTGGAGGTGGATGGGCAGTTTAAGAAATTTTACTTCAACTCATTTTAAAATATCAAAAGAAAATTTAATTGAATAAAAAATAAAATATTTGAGCTTATGTACAGATTATTGGGAGTTTTCTTCTAAAAAGTTTGTACAGGCTCTTTTTTTGATTAAAAAAATATATTAGAAAAATCAGGATAAAGTTTCTTGAAATTATAAAATGAAATTGATGATGATAAAAATTAAAGCTCATATTGCGCCATATTAAGCCCGTAGCGGTCGATAAATAACTTTTTGGTATAAATCTTTGCCTGATGAATTTTTTTGCTGAATCAGAGATAATTGAAATTGTTTCAGCGAGTAACCCGACAACATTAATAAATCCTTACTAAATCCTTTATTTATGCTATTAAATTAACTTTTTTAAAAAATTTTTAGTGCATTTTGATACATTTCTAGTTTGAATTTAAAATAAGTTCATTTTTTTAGTTCTTAAATTTTAGAGAAACCTCAATTTTTTTTCTTGAAAAAATATGGGAAATTTTGTATAATTGAAAAAAGGTATAAAAAAATGTATTGATAATATAAAGCGTCAAGGGGAGGGGGGATTTAAAGGGGGTAGTCCCCCTTTACCCTGGGTTTTTTATTTCTTTAAGTATTTATTAAGAGAGGATGTTCTTATGTCTAAAGATGATTTCGTTAGGATCAGTTCTTATCAATTAGGTTCAGTTGAAGATTGGATTCGTTTGTATGGTTATAAAAATAAGTTTTTGAAAGATAGAGGATTTAAGGAAGTTGATCCTTTTACTTTCTATAGGGATTTATTTCCTGAAGGTAGTTTGCAGAAAAAAGGAGAGCACCTAGATGAAAATCATAGCATTAAGGGCAATATAATTGGTATTCAAATTAGTAAGGCAAAGAAAAGAAGTAAAAGTTTTATTATCACTGATGATCTGGAAGGAATAAAATATGTTACAGATGTTTCTTTTGGTTTAATTGCTCCTGTTAATTATTTTGGAAAGAATAGGATTTCTAAAAATGCCAGATTTCTTTTTGCTTTCGTCATTGATTTGGATTATGTAAGGGAAAATAATATTAGAGATCTACTGTTTCAAATTAAAAATAAGCTTTTGCCTAATCCTACATACATTGTAAACAGCGGCCGTGGACTTCATCTATATTATTTTCTTGATGAACCGTTGCCGTTATATCGGCATTATCAAAAAACTTTAACTCAATTTAAAGAACTTCTGATTGATAGAATTTGGAATGATTATACAAGTTCTAAAAAAGAAAAGGATATGACTGGAGTTCTGCAAGGATTTAGGACTGTTGGATCTTGGAGCAAATTAGGAAAAGAATATCCAGTAAGAGCTTTTAAAGTAGGTAAAAGAACGAATTTGGAAGAATTAAAAGCGAGTATTCCGTTTTGTAAATTTGATGTCAGTTTAAAATTTCCACAGAAAGATAAGAAAAAATCTAAAAAATTAGAATATTACAAAAAAAATTTTCCAGACTGGTATGAGAGAAGGATTATAAATAAAGAACCGGCAAGGGAAAGAAAATGGATAGTTAAGAGAGCCTTGTATGACTGGTGGAAAATGAAAATTATAGAGAAAATAGGTGCGGGTCATAGATATTTTGGGATTATGACTCTGGCAATTTATGCTAAGAAGTGTGGGATAAGCTATGAAGAGTTAGAAAAGGATGCTTTTGGATTTCTGGAAATTTTAGACAACAGAACTGAGGAGGAAGATAATCATTTTGAAATTGATGATATTGTGGCAGCTTTAAATTGTTATCATGATAATTATTTTACATTTCCTAGAGATACGATAGCGAAACTGACTAATGTTGATATTCCTAAAAATAAAAGAAATGGAAGAAAACAGAAAGTTCATTTAATGGGTGCTAGAGCTGTTCAAGAAGTTAATGATAGAATGAATGGAACAAATTGGAGAGAAGGAAATGGAAGACCTAAAGGAAGTGGTACAAAAGAAAATCAGGTAAAAGAATGGAGAAAAAATAATCCTGATGGAAAAAAGGCACAGTGCATTAGAGACACTGGATTGTCAAAAATGACTGTGTATAAATGGTGGAATCAATAATAAATATGCCGAATATGTCTCGGACGAGAGTGTCCAGAATTTTGTGTAAACTAATAGATAAATTGTTCTATTTACACAAAAATTTTTACACACTCGAAGAATTTAAAAACAGGATGATAAAACTACCATCCTGTACCATATATTATATTTTGAGTTTACACAAAATTCTGGACACACTCCAATTTTTTATTACTTTGGTACTTTTTAATACGAAAAGTTAATAACAAAAAAGGCTATTTCATAAAATTAACTTTATAAAATAACCTCAATATTTAACTATTATAAATATTTTTTCTATGTCCTACTTCTAACGCTAATACTACTAAATTTTCATCTTGGATATTTACAATAACTCTGAAATCTCCTATTCTGTATCTCCATTGTCCTTTTCTATTTGCTTTCAACATTTTTCCTTTACTGCGTGGATCTTTTGTAATATTTTCTAAATAAATTTTTATTCTTTTTTTTACAAATTCATCTAGTTTGCTAAAGTCTTTTGCGAAATGTGGAGTTGGGATTATTTTATATTTTACAGTTCTTCCCATTTTAAAACTTCTCCTCCATTTTTCAAATAGCTTTCATATTCTGATAATCTTAAATCTGCTATTTTGGCATCGTATTCATCTTCTAGTGAGTCAAACACTTTTGATTTTATTAACTCTGACAATGTAACTCCTTCAAATTGTGCCATACTTTGCAAAAATTTTTTTTCCATATCGGACACTTTTAAACTTATAGAAGCCATAACGCTCACTCCTTATATTTTATTTTTTTTGGTAATACCATTATACTACTTTTTAAATTTTTGTCAATAATTTTTACTTCAAATTCATCTGTCATCATAAAAAATATAAAAATATTTTACAGTTAAAAATCTAATTTACAATATAGAACTAAAATAAGCCTATATTAGCCCCATAACAAAAAAATTTTGCATCAGACAAGGATTTATACCAAAAAGCAATTTAACGAACGCTATGGGCTTAATATGACGCAATATGAACTTTAATTTTTATCATCATCAATTTTATTTTATAATTTTAAGAAATTTTACCCTGATTTTTCTGATATATTTTTTTAATCAAAAAAAGAGCCTGTACAAACTTTTTAGAAGAAAACTCCCAATAATCTGTACATAAGCTCAAATATTTTATTTTTTATTCAATTAAATTTTCTTTTGATATTTTAAAATGAGTTGAAGTAAAATTTCTTAAACTGCCCATCCACCTCCGAAAACTGGACTCTCATTTTCCACGCTGTTTTATTCTTGTGTTAATATTACCTCATTTCTTTCAAAAAAGCAAGCCCTTTTCCATAAAAATTTTTACCCGTAAACTTTCCAGAATTTTTAAATTTTGGAAAGCACGCTTACAAGTTTCTCGAAAATTAAAAAATTTTAGAAACTTATCGTGATTTTTTCAGCACATAAAATTTTGAAAAAATGGCTTTCGTTTGCACTCAAAAACTCATTTCATTCGTGAAAATAAAGTTACAATTCTCAGATTTAAAGATCATATTTTGTAGAAATTTATACAAATTTTGTGCAAAAAAATTCTCATAAAGACAATTTTTAAAGATTAATTTTTGTGAATTATCTGCACCTTTATTGTAATATTTATCTACTAGAATCTGTTATATTTTAAAACTGTTATCTTTATATATTTGTTTGAATGGCTTTCCAAAAAATGGTATAATCTGAACAATCCTTGATGAAAGGAGGTTATACACTTATGGATAAGTTATGGTAAAAATCTTAATCATAATTGCTTTACAGATAGCAATTATTTTAATCGAAGAATTTTGGAAGTAACGGAAAAAGGAGAGCCACTAACTCTCCTTTTTTTATACACTTATGGTCTTTATCCTACAGTACTGTTGCGTTAATTATAACATTTTGACTAAAAAAAATCAATGATTTAACATCAATAATTTTGATTGTAAATTAAAATTTAAGTCTAGAAATTTGTTACTCTGTTTTAATAATTACTCTTCATTTTCAATCAGCTTTTCAAACTCTCTAGTTGTTTCAGTTCTTTCAATTCTCTTAACAACTTCGTCATCAAATTCAATTTCAATGTCAAAAATATCCCTGTCATATTCAAGATTGTTTTCCTCATCATCTACATTTTCAGCTTCAAAAAATTCATCAGTCATAATTGAAATTCACCTATCTTTAGTTTTTAATCAAGATAACTGTTCCTGTAATATTTATAATACGAGGATCTGCTTATCTGCATAAACCTGCAAAAACTTTTTACGCTTATTTCTTTATTTCGTACTCGTTTTAACATATCCTGCTCCTCTTTTGAAAGATTTAAGACTTTAACTGGCCGTCCAATTACATTTCCAGTTTTCCTGCTGTATCTTTTCCCAGATTTTCCAAGTGGCATATTTTTAATTCCGTCATTTATTCTTTCAATCAAAATGCTTCGTTCCCTTTCAGCTAAATATATTAGAAGAGGAATTACAACAACATTTACAATTTCATCCTTTTTGTCATTCACATTATGATTTAAAAGTTCCTGATTGATTACAGCAATATTAACTTTCATATCCTTAAGCTTTGTATAAAGCTCAGTAACTTCTGTAAAATTACGCCCAAGCCTGTCAATATCTGTGACAACAAATGTGTCATTTTCACGAATTTTTGATAAAATTTTCTGCAGTTCATCCCTCTTCATATTTTTTCCGCTCTGTATATCACAATAAACTTCATTACAGCCAGCATTTTCAAGCGATGCTATCTGCCTTGTCAAATCCTGCTTTGCCGTGCTTACTCTTGCATATCCAAATTTCATTTAGACAACTCCTTTACAAAAATGTATACTAAAATATGTTTTAATTTAGTGTACATTATTTTGCTTATTATACCCTTAAATTCAGTATAGTTTTAATCGTGTATTAAAACATCTGTTTTAGTACACAAATAAATCTTCTTATTTTCGAGTATTTACTTATTATAATTTTTTTTATCATTTATTGACTTTTGTTCTTATAAATTACATAATATAAGAACAAAAAGATGGTGATATAAATGGTTTAAAAGGAAACTTTTATATCTTGACAAATAGAATAATACTTGGTACAATTGTAATACAAATATTACACTTGGAGGGATAAAAAATGCCTACATTATCATTGAGAATGGAAAAAGAAGATTTAGAATTTTTAAAAGAATATTCAAATATAAATAATCTTAACATGTCATCCTTTGTTCGTAACTTAATTTTAGACAAAATATATGATGAAATAACTGAGGAAGATGAAAAAAGAATATTGAAAAGATGGGAAAAATCAAAATCTGAAAAAACTTCTGATGCTGAAGACGTATTCAAAAGGCTAGGATTATAATGGAAAAAAAATGTTATGAAGTAAAGTTTACTGAATCTGCAGAAAAAGATCTAAAAAAATTAAATAAATCAATTGCTAAACTTCTAAAAAAATGGATTTCAGAAAATTTAATAGGTACACAGAATCCAAAGCAAAGAGGAAAAGCACTAACAGGAAATTTAAAAGGATTATGGAGATATAGAGTAGGCTCCTATAGAATCGTAGCTGAAATAAAAAATGATATTTTATTAATATTAATTATAGAAATTTCAGATAGAAAAGAAACTTATAAAGATAAAAAGAGAAAAACATATAAAGATGGAAAAATAAAATAAATATACAGGAAAGAGAAAAAAATATTTACAAATTAAAAAACTCATTGATTTAGATATGACAAATAATGAATTGATGGAAAAGGCAAAAGTGAGTAAAAGTACATTTTACAAAATGAAGAACGGGCAAAATGTAACTACGGATGTTTTGCTTAGAATTTGCAATGCTTCAGATTATGACATGGATGAAATAGTAGAAATAAATGATATTAAGGAGGAAAAATAAGTGAGACGATATGGGAGTATAGATGAAATAGCCAAAGAATACGCACTTACAAATGAGCAATTACTGGACTATTTGTTATCAAATGATATTGATGCAATAAGTGATTTGGATAAAATTGATCTAAACAATAAAAATATCATGGCAATTTTAGATAGAATTAATCGTAATAAAAAATTAAATAATCATAATAATTTAACATCTTTTGAAAGTATAGAAATAGAGGGATTGTTTGGAAAATATAATTACTTAATAAATTTTAGAGATGATATTTCTATTTGGGTATCTGAAAATGGTATTGGAAAAACAACTATATTGAATATAATTGTTGCTATTTTGACAGGTGATAAAAACACACTAATGGATATTAATTTTAAAAAAGTTATTGTTAATATTTCTGGAGAGTCATATCAAATAGATAGAGAACAATATTTCCAAGTTAATAGTAACAATAATAGATATTCTTCTGAGAGAATAGAAGCATTGCTTGAAGAATTATCAATGTATGTGCCAAAAAAGTACTCCATGAAACTACGAAATGATTTTGCACATAAAAAATATATTGATTTAGAGTTTATTGAAGAGTTATCTTATAGGTTTTTTAATAATGATATTGACTTAATTAAAGATAAGAAAATTATGTATATATTGCGTGAACTGAAAGAACTGCAATATAAAGATCTTTCTAGGACATTATATAAAATTAAAGAAGTATTAGAGGAAGATATACTTTTTTATCCAACATATAGAAGAGTAGAAGTTGGTTTGGATAAAGTTTTTCTAAATCGTAGAGGTGAGTACAATAGATATGAGTTGTCTCCAAAATACATGGGATTTGGAATGAATGATGTTAAAAATAGAATAAGCAGTGTGTTGGATAAAATGAGAAAAGATGCAAATACAGCATATATAAAAATGAATGCAAATATCATTAGCGAGCTACTGAAGAAAAATGTAAGTTACTATCTCGATGAATACAATCCAATTGACCTGCATAAAGTAGATGTAATAATAAAAAGAATTGGTGAAGAAAGAATAGATAATATCGATAGTCTAAAAAGCTTTTTAGATAAGTCCAGTAGAAGAAAAACAATACCTAATATAGAATTTTTATCATATTATTTACAAAAATTGGTTAAAATATATGACGCACAAAAGCCATTAGACTCAAAGCTCAGAAATTTTTCAGATGTGTGCACAAAATATCTATCTGGTAAAAAAATAATATATGACGAAACACTTTTGACTATGAATGTTTATGATTGTAATGATAAAAAAATTGATTTTGAAGATTTATCATCAGGCGAAAAACAAGTAATTTCTATTTTTTCAAAAGTTTATTTGGATGTAGTAACACCGTGCATATTTATAATTGATGAACCTGAAATATCTTTATCCATAGAATGGCAGAAAGAATTTTTGAAAGATATTTTTAATTCTGAAAAAATCGGATTAATGATTGCGACAACACATTCTCCATTTATATTCAAGAATGAATACAGAAAATTTGTTATTGAACTTGATAAATATAAGGAGGTGTAGTTCTGTGAGTTTGTTGGATGTTATGGAGAACGAATCTGACTGTATAGAGTCTATTTTTCAAAGTTATATTTCTTCAAAAAGTAAAAAAGATATATTTTTATTTTTTGAAGGGAAGGATGATTTTAAGTATTATGTTAGCAGGGTATCATCACATATTGGGGATAAGGAATATGGCGTTTTTCATTGTAATTGTAAAATGAATGTGTTAACCATTCAAGAAATGATTGCTAACCAAACTGCAATTCAAGATGATAAGAAGAACTTATATTTTATAGATCGTGATTATGATGATAATGAAGATATCCCTGATAGTATATACATTACATCCTCATACTCAATAGAGAATTACTATTTTACAGATTCTGCTATAAAGAGGATGTTGATAGGAGTTGTTGGATTTTCTGAAGAAAGTGAAGAGGATAGTTTAGATTTTAAAATTGTTTTTGATCATATAGTAAATAAAAGAAATGAAATCATTGAAGAAATTATTTATGCTAATGCATGGTACTCTTTGCAAATAAAAAAGTCTAAAGATTGTGGAAAGTTTCCACAAATGACACCTTTAAAAGAATATAGTGTGGTTAAAAACCTAAATCAAATATGTGATTTTGAGAGATTGGTCAAAGATTCAATTGAGACTACTGAATGGGAAATGAACAATGCGATAGAAGTATTAAAAACAAACCCAGTAAATGAAATAAGAGGAAAATATTTCACTCAAGCTCTAACACCTATATTTAGAAATATATTTCAAGATGCAGGTAAAAAGCATAATAGAAAATTATTTTCAAAAAAGAGAAAAATACATTTGAATTTATCAGACATAATTTGTGAGTTGTCTGCGTATGCAGATACTCCGCCAGGATTGATTTCTTATATTAAAGAAAGACTATCTGTGTAAGGAGAAGGGAGATGTTTTTATCTCTCCATCTCCTTACTCATATAAATTCCATAGTTCTTTCGTATTTGATAAAGCTCGTCCATAGTAGATTTTGTAGAAGAATACTCTTGCATTAGGGTATTCTTTTTTTCTTGCAAATCGTAAGTTTCGGGACTGCTCAATTTTTGTATCGGCCAGTCGCAATGCAAGAGGGCGAAGCCCTTTGCAAAGCTCCTCCATTCATTAAAAATGAATGGCTCGCCTGTCATTTTTTTCAAAAATTACTGCCGAGCTCTCAAACGCCGAGGGCTTTTCAGGCAAAAAAATGAGTTCGTAATGCGAGCGTTACACTTCGCAAAACTGAATCATTTTTCTGCCCTTTTCATTTGAAAAATAATACTCAAAAATTCCAATTTTAACTAACTGAAATTTTTTAAGGTAATCCACTTAATTTATTTTTCCCATAAAAAAAAATATAATAACCTAAAAATCCCCATACATTCTGCATGGAGATTTTCTTCGAAAGTAATGATTTCATTACTTAATGCTCTTAAGAGCCTTTCATTTGTTAAAATCATTTTAACTTATTTAGTAATTTATGTCAAGAATTTTTTACATATTCTTAAATCATGACTTACATGTATTCAAATTTTCTTAAAAACAATTCTTCCCATTGTAAATAATCTTCACATCCCATTCTTTTTAATATTTTTTTGTTTAATTTATCACCTTTATCAAATCCCAAACAATCTCTATTCTTTCTAATCATATCATCTAATATTTCTTTTAGCTCATAAATGTTTTCAAAATAACTCAACAATTTCATAACATCAAATAATTTTAAAATAGAATATTGTGAATTATCAGTATTACTAGGATTTAAGTTAAATGTAGAAACTAAGAAAGCATTTACTTTATATTTATTGGGTGTTCTGAATCTATTTACTAAAGAATTATGTGCACAACTATTTCTTAAACACAATAAAAAATCAACCATATTTAAAAATATCGTTCTTTTAGGTAATGATAATTTAAAATCTTCTAAAACTTTCTCCATTATTTCATCTTTTAAATAATGTAATATTCTAAGTGTTTCTCCGAATGTAAGTGTTTCAATAGCAACCCAAAATGGAACAGCTACATTATAATTCAGATTATGATTAATATCCCTATATATCGCAACATTAGATGGCGCATTATAATTTGTATCAGTATAAAAATCTATCTTGATATGATCATTCTTATCAACAAGATTAGTTAAAAAATATGGCTTAAACAAACAAAAATTATCAAATTCATTATAGATCCCTTTATTTTGATAACCTGCAAATGGATAATTATTTGAATACCTACAGTATTTTCTGTTATTAATATCTGTTTCTTTTGGATTCATATAATTTTCTTTATTAGTATATTGCATAGTATCATTTATTGTATTACAGTACATGCTTGTAAAATGATATGAAATAGAAGATTTTAAACTTTTTTCAAATCTATTTAAATAACGTAATAATCTTGCTGTAAATAGTTCATCAAATTCATATAAATTTAAAAAATCTTCTAATTTTATGTTGATGTATTTTTTAGGATGTGATGAACTTAGCAGTAATGATTCAAATCCATTGAACAAATCAAAATAATTATATTTTTTTAAGACATTATCAAGTTTATCAGAATCAAATTCTAATCCTCTATTTCGAAGTTTATTTTTTAAATTTTCTCTTGATTCGAAAATTTTTATTGCCATTTTAGATTAATTTCCCTTTCTTTATCATAAAAAATTTTTTTATTAAAAATTACTGTTTACTTGTATCTTATTCAAGAATAATTATATCATAAATTTCAATTTATGAAAATGATATAAA